>NZ_CP089467.1 GCF_021233415.1 Halobacterium litoreum
GTCCGCACCCTGCTCGCTCGCGGCCGTCGGAAAGTGGGTGAGTCAGACACGTGAGTACGCAGGCAGACCTCTACGACACGACCGGGCCGAACATCGCGCTGTCCCGCGAGGACCGCGAACTGCTGGAAGACCTCGTCCGCATCTTCGACGAGGACCTCCCGACGCTGGACCACGACGACCTCGTCGAGCGCTTCGAGGAGCAACACGGCGGGTTCATCTACACCGGGAACGACCACAACCCGAGCGCGGAGACGCCCGACCTCGGGGACTTCAAGGAGCAGTTCCTGCCCGCGCCGCTCGGCCTCCCGTCTCACGGCGAGTACGGGCAGGAGGACTGTGGCGTCGGCATCCCGCACGTCTGCGAGGACTGCGGGTTCTCGGTCGAAATCGGGCGGACGTGTTCGCAGTCGCGCTGTCCGCGCTGCTGGGCGGCGTGGGTGATGAAGACGGCGCCGGGACTCGTCGCGCGCATCATGTCGGCGGCGAAGATGAAGGACGGCGCGCAGTACAAGCACCACGTCGTCGTCTCTCCGCCGCCGGAGACGTACATCGACGCGGAGCATCCCGAGCAGGCCGCGCTGGACGCGGTCGGCGACTTCATGGACCGCATCGACCTCGATGGCATCGCGCTCTATCACCCGTGGTCGGGCGCGCAGGAGGACCACGACGACCAGGGCGAGTGGAAGTTCCGCATCGGCGAGGACGCCGACTGGTACGGCGAGGTCCGGGAGGACCTAGAGCACCGGCCGCACTTCCACGTCATCGGCGCGTGCCCGCACGTCCCCGGTGGCGGCGTCACGAAGGCGCTGGAATCGCGGACGGGCTGGATAATCGACCGCATCACCGAGAAGAACGGGTCGCCCATCTCGCTCGCTGACGAGCGCTCGGTGGCGCGCGCGCTCTGCTACTCGCTGAGCCACACGGCCATCGACACGCGCGACCTCGAAGACTCGTTCGGCGGCGAGGACGGCGCCGGCTACGTCAGGAAGAAGAAGGGGTCGGCGTTCCACAAGCCCGTCGACGACGTCGAGGAGGCGCACCCGTCCCACGCGGAGAACCTGAAGGAGGCGAAGGACGCCGTCCACAACGTCGCGCCGGACGTCCTCGGCATCCCCTCGATGGAAATCGAGTGTCAGGAGCAGGTCGAGAAGGAGGAGGACGCGGCGAAGGACCACGACGTGTCCGAACTCATCGACGAGGACGGCGACGGCGCCGGCGACGACGCCGGCGAGGACGGCGGCGACTCCACGAAGGTTCTGAAGTGCCGCGGCGACATGGTGGACGTCGACGACGCGGACTTCGTCGACGACCCGGACTGGCGCCGACAGGCCGACTACGCCGAGCAGGCCGTCGACGCCCGCGAGAAGTGGGAGAACGCCGGCGGCTGGCAGGGGTGGTCGGGACAGGCCACGCTGGACGCGGAGCGCGCCGACGTCGAGGGCGACCCGCCGCCCGAGTGACGCCGTCCCTCCCGTCGGGTTCGCGCGCCGAGTAGCCGCGTCTCTGTTCTGCCGTCCCTGCTTTTCGTCGTTCGTGTCACGTGACCCGCCAGCGTCAGCTCGAGACGAGCGCCGCGGTCGTCGAGGACGTCGTCGACGAGCGCCGGCGCCGTCGACGTCGCGCCGCCGGCGCCGGCGACACTATGTAAGCACATCCAACCGAAACGGAGGTTTTCGCCGCGCCGTGTTGCGATTCTACCCACCTCTAGAATAAAGGTGTCCACAGGGAAGGTGAGGTCGGCGGCCCACAGAACCGCCGAAATCGGGCACCCCTCGAAAACAGCCGTCTCGCGCCCTCTCGTCCGGTCAGGGCGGGGGCGGCCGGCAGGCGGTCTTTCGGGCTTCGCAAGGCGGACTAAATAACGCGTGTCACGCCCGCTACCCCCAAAATTTTCGCGCGCCGCTAGGCGCGCGTCGTGGCCGAGCGAAGCGAGGCCCTATTACCTTACCCTGCCGCCCCGGCGCCCCGCGCCGCGGCACCCGGCCCGCGACCGCGCCGACCGCGTGAGAGGCCGTCTCCCGCCGGAATCGAGGATAGAGAGGGATTCCCGGGGTAGAGGCTCTGAAGCGACCGAGAACAGGAGGCCGACCGGTCGAACGGGCCGGTATTCAGGTCCGCACGGCGCCAGCGCCGCAACCGCCGGACTGGGTCACTCGTCGTCGGCGTCGTCTAGATCACGTCCGAACGCCCACCACTTCAGCCGGGTGAGCGCGCCGGCGGCTTCGCGCTCGCGCTCTCGCTGACGTTCGTCGGCGAGCAGGTCCGTTTCCTGCTCGACGCGCTCGACAAGCTCCTCGACGTTGTCCTCGCGCTCGTTCAGGACGGCAAGCTGCCGCTGGAGGTCGTCGGCGCGAGCGCGTTCGTGCTGGAGGTCGGTGCGGAGGTCCTCGACCTCGCGGCCGCGGTCGATGAGGATGCGGACCGCCTCGCTCCGGCTGGCCGCCTCGCCGTCCTCGACGAGCGCGTCGGCGTCCTCGACGTCCTCGTCATCGAGGACGAGTGAGACTTTCGGCATACCGGGTAGGACGGCTCTCGCACCTTAGTCCTACTCCGTGAGAACAGAGTCGTACCGCGGTGAGAACCCGGTGTGAGGATGCTCCGACCGGGTGCGAACGCGCTCCTACAGCGTCGAAACCAGCAGGTAGACGCCGCAGATGATGACGAAGATGGACGTCCGGTACTGGTCGCGGTCCGGTCGGTGCGCGAGCGCCTCGCGGCGGAGGTTCTCGGCGGTGGCGATGAGCCACGCGGCGCCCGCCGCGACGAAGCCGCCGACGGCGTCCGCGACGGCGGGCGAGGCGAGCAGGTCAAGCACGGTCGACCACCTCGTCGAACGGCAGTTTGTGCTGGCGGCCCCAGTCCTCGTGTCCGCTCTCGTTCCAGCCGCCGCGCCGGTCGACGATGTTCCAGACCGTCGACGGGCGGCGGCGCTGGATGACCGCGCGCCCGGCGTCCTCGTCGAACAGGACGAACGCGACCCACGCGGTCGCGCCGGCGTCGCTGGCGATGAGCGACCGGAGTTGCGCGCGCCACAGCCGGAAGCGGCCGGGAGCGGGGTACTCGTCGCCGATTTCGACGCTCGTACTCTTGACCTCGTACTTGGTGCTGGCGTCCTCGTCGACGACGTCGAACCAGTCCTCGCGGTCGGGCCGATGGCGCGCGCCGTAGACCTCGGCGACGAGTTCCTCGGCGACCGTCTCGCGGTCGGTGTCGTACTCCCGGCGCTGCGCGCGGGAGAGGTCGCGCAGGTCAACGGTGCGAGTCACGCGCGACCACCCGCGGCGTCGGCGCGGTCGTCGTCGAGGCGCTCGCACATCGGGCACTCGCCCGACTCGGTGAGATACCGGATGCGGTGGCGGAGGCAGACGTCCGCGCCGCCGTCAGCAGCGAGGCCGTCGTCGGCGTCCGGGTCGGGGCCGGGGTCGCGGGTCGAGCGGGGCGGCTCCCGGCCGCAGAGGGGGCAGGCGTCGAAGCGGTCGAGCGGCCACAGGAGCGCGCACGCCGGGCAGGGAACCCTACTGGGCATCGGCGTACTCCTCCGGGACGGGAGCGAACCGCTCCCGGTCCTCATCACGTGGTCCCTGCATCACCGTCCACTCGTAGGGGTCCTGTTCGTCGATGATGGCGTCGAAGTGGTTGCTGAACGCCTTGGACGCGAAATACTGGCGGTAGTCCGTCGAGGTCGGGCCGACCCAGACGTGCGTCGGCGTCTGCTTCCGCGTCGACTGTTCGGTGTCGGTCGGGTCCTGCGCGAGGACGAGGCTCTTGCAGTTCGCGGCGTGGACGCCGTCGCTCTGTCCGGCGACCTTCACGAACCACGCGAGCGAGCCGGTTTCGCCCTCGTACTCGGGGGTTTCGTCGTGGACGACGGCCTTGCTCATCTCGGTGGGCAACTCCGCGATGAACTGCCGGAGGCGCTCGTGTGGGGTGACCCAGTCCTGCGTTTCCGGGACGAAGTCGAAGTGACGGACGCCGTCGGCCATCCGGCGAGAGAGTTGTTCGACGGTGTGGACGCGCTCGCCGCGGACGCAGGTCGACCCCTTCGCGTTGTAGAAGATGCGAAGGTCGCGGTCGCCGAGCGGGTCGCAGAGCCACCAGTTCGCCAGCGCCGTCTTCCCGCCCATATCGGCGCGTGAGCCGGTGATACCGGCGATGAAGACGTGGCCGTTGTCGGTGAAGAACGCGGGCGCGTCGTCAGACACCGGCATCACTCGGGAGGCCCGAGGGGCCGACGTCGTCGGCGGCGTCGGCGGCGTCGTCGCTGTCCTCCTGGTCGTCGGCGCCGGCGTCGTCGAGGAGCGGGGAGAGGCCGCGCCCGAGCTTCCCGGCGGGACCGAGCGAGTCGCCGAGTTGGTCGCCGAGCGTGTCGCTGAAGTGGAGAACGTAGTCGAGGCCGCCGTCGAGCAGGTGCGCGGTCGTGTGGCCGACGCCGACCTCGTCGCGGAGCGTCGACGCGGTCGGGCCGGCCTCGTCCGCGACGAACAGCGGGAGCAGGAACGTGGCGACCGCGCCCGCGCTCCCGGCGGAGGACGTCGTCGACTCGCCCCCGCTGTCGTCGCCGTCCGTGTCCGGGTCGGGGGTGGGGTCGGCCCCGTCGCCGGCGCCGGCGTCGTCGGGGACGTCTTCGAGGTCGTCGGCGTCGGTGTCGACGAGGTCACCGGTGGCGCGCGCGGCGGCCGTCGCCGGGTCGAACTCGTCCTCACTCATCGTCGACCCACTCCTCAGGGTCCACGTCGATGAGAACACGGTCGACGACGTTCGGGGGCGTCAGCGCGCGAACTGCGCCGTCTTCGTGGTGTTCGACCCACCCGTGGTGATTCACTCGGAGCTTGTCCGAGAGCGTGTAGGTGTCGCGGTCGGAGCGCACGAGAACGTCGGTCACGCGACCACCCCGTCGACGTCGACGGCGTCGTCGCGCGCGTCCTCGTCGAACGCTTCGACGCACAGGCCGCCGTCCTCGTAGGTGGCGCACGCGAGGCAGAGCCGGTCTTTCGCTTCGAGGCCGTCGGGGAGCGGGCCGAGAAGGTCGCTGTCGAGGTCTTCCGGGCGGACGGTCGAGTCGCTGCCGCACTCGGGGCAGTCGCGGTCGTCGCCGAGGGTCGGCGCCGAGGTCGTGGCGGCGGCGCTCTCGCTCGTCGAGGACGTCGTCGTCGAGTCGTTCCCGAACGTCGGCGGTTCGCGCGGGCCGCCGTCGGTCGCGGCCTGCTCGTCGCCGGCGTCGACGTCGTCGGGGTCGGGGGCGGGGGCCGGGTCGGGGTCGACGGCTTCGAGGTCGACGCCGTCGATGGAGTGGTCGGCGGCCCGCATCCGGGCGCCCTTCGCTTCGAGGTCGTGCATCCTGACGTCGCTGTCGGCCCAGTCGCAGTGTGACTCGTGGGAGAGGACGCCGTCGCGGCCGTACCAGCGGCCGCAGTGCTGGCACTGGTCCTCGTCGTCGCGGTCGTCGGGGACGTCGGAGCCTCCCGGCATCAGATGACCCCCGCGATGGCGCCGAGGATGGCGGCGCCGGCGCCGGTGGTGAGGTGCGCGAGCGCGGTGAGCGCGCCGATTTCGACGGCGACGAGAAGCGCGAACCCGCGGGTGGCGAATCGGTGCGTGTGAGCGTTGCCTGCGTTCACGGCCGCGAGCGAGACGACGGCGGCGGCGATGAACGCGGTCGGCAGTCCGATGATGGGCACGGACAAAGGCACGGGCGCGTCCTTCTTAAACGGGTTAGGGGGCCTATCCCCGACGCTTGCGGGCGATTAGTCCGTTTACCGTTTAACAGTCAGACGGTAAACGCGCCGGGTCACCACCGGGGACCACCCCACCCCCGACCCGAGTCGGGTCGGGGGCCACCCCCCAATCGTGGCCTAATGCACCGACGGCCATCGGACCGAGCGGATGGAATTCAACATTCCCATCGTCAATGAATCCATTGACACCGACGACCCGGCAGAATCGGCACAGAACTTCGGCGGCGCCGTCCTCGGCTTCACCGCGCTCGCGGGAGCCGCAGGCGTCTCCACGTACCTCTACACGCGCCTGAAGAACGTCGCTGGCGTCGAGGGGCAGACCTTCCCGGAGGGTATCTGAAATGCCCGCTGACCTCCGCCCCGACCCGCGGTACTTCAACATCGGCGAGAAGAAGACCGTCACGAGCGACGACCTCCAGCAGGTCACCATCGGCGAGAACGAGACGACCATCTTCTCGAAGATGGTGCCCGGCGACAAGGTCGCCTGGTTCGGTCACGGCCAGGAAGACCGCGAGTACGCGAAGGCGTTCATCTACGCGGACCTCGTCGCGTCCGGGAACGGCACCGGCACGGCGGGCGACGCCATCGAGGGCGAACTCGTCGCGGTCTACACCGACAGCGAGCAGCGCCACGTCCTCGCGTCGACGACCGTCGACTCGCTCGGCGAGCTGTCCGACGCGAAGGCCGACACCCGGACCGACCGCCCGGTCTTCGAGGCGCACGGCGAACACGCGAACCCCGAGCGCCACCTCGAATTCCGGATTCTCCCGAACTCGGCCTCGACCGGCATGGAAATCGACCCGTCGGCCAGCGAGGCCCGGCTGTACTACTCGCAGTCCTAACCTCGCGGGGTTCTTCTTTATGAGTGCAAACAACAGCGAACGGCGCGATAGCGTCCGCTTCAGCGGACAGGTCTCGCCCGACGACACGGAGACGCTGACGAAGACGGTCCAAGAGCCGGCGACCGTCGAAGAGGTCTCGGTCCGGTTCTACGCCGGGCCGCGCCTCGACCTCGAAGTCGTCCCGTTCGTCGACGTCGGCGAGAGCAGTCAGTCGAACCGAATCCCGCTCATCGACTTCCGGGGCAAGCAGTACGTCGACGGCGACGACGACTACTGGATTTTCCCGGTGAGTGAGAGCATCGAACGCGACGACACGCTCGGCGTGGAGGTGCGGAACGTCGACTCGTCGAACGCCTACGACTTCAGCGTCGACGTGGTCGTCGACCGCGCGGGCGGCACGCAGCGCGCCGCGTCCTCGCTGTTCGACTCCATCCGGGGGGTGTTCTGAGATGGGCGTCGAGCAGTTCAGCCAGCTTGTCGCTGGCGACGGCGGGACGCTGGCGACCTCGACGAGCGGCACCGTCGAGACGGACAACTACACCGCCGGTGCCGGGTTCGACGCCGCGGACGGTGAGGTGACCCTGAACCCGGCGGAGACGATTCAGGAGCTTGGCATCACCGGGTGCGGCGCGGACGCCGTGGCGACGCTGTCGACGGTCGGCGGCGACGACGTCGTCGTCCCGCTGCGGGGCGCGAACGTCGTGTGGGACACGCTCGAAGTCGACTCGGTGAGCATCACGGACTCGTCGAACGACCGCCTAACGGGGTGGTGGGCCGGTGAGTGACGTCGGCACAGCCCCCGCGCGGTATCAGGCGTTCGACTACGTCGGCGCGTCGAAGCCGGCGAACGCGACCTCGGGCGAGACGTGGTTCGACACCTCGGCCGGGGACGCCCTGGTGTTCGTCGACGACGCGGGCACGACCGAGCAACTCGACATTCAGGACCACTCAGCGCTCGCCGGGTCGAGCGACCCGGACGCCCACCACGCCCGCTACTCGGACGCCGAAGCGCAGGCGGCGGCTGACGGCGTCGTCGACGCCGACACCGTCGACGGCCAGCACGCCAGCGACCTCGGCGCGCCCGGTTCGACGGCCGCGGTAAGTGGGCCACAGTTCAGAATCAGTGGACGTGGCGGGAGCAACGTGTTCGAGACGTTTGCGGGCAACACGAGCACGCCGAGTGTGGGCTTCGCCGGGCATCCGTTCGCCTGCTCGAAAGTCGAGGTCTCGGCCCAAGAGGGAGGCAATGGATGGCAGGGGACAGTCGGCGGCGACATAACGGAGGTATGGATTCGGGAGCCAGACGGGTCGAGAACGTCGTTGTGGAGCGGTCGGGAGACGGTAAGCGGGTTCAGTAAGACGCTGAGCTTTGGTGTCCGGCTGGCGACCGCGGTTGAGTTCGACTACGACAACACGACCGGCGACCGGACGAAGACCACGGTAAGCGCAACCCCGTTCCAGCGCCGGGTTCCATACCACAACCATTCAATCTAACCATGATAACCAACAGTTCAGCGCCCGAGACGGGCGCACACGACGGAGGTATCGACTGATGCCGCTTCCGGGCAGTAGTTACGGCGGCTTCGACGACAGCACGCCCGACGCGGAGCCGGACGCCCCGGAGTGGTCGCCCGGCGGCACGCCCGACGCTGACCCGCCGGAGCCGGACCCGGTCAACGACGGGAACCCGTCCTACTCGGACTGGAACACCGGCCTGACGGAGAACGGCGTCGACGACTCCGGGAGTCCGAACGACGACCCGGTGCAGTCCGACAACGACAACGACGACCTCGTCGTGCCGACGGGCGCGAACAATCCGACGAACTACGACGTCGACGACGGCAACGTCGGGGACACGACGCTCGGCGGGAACGACTCCAGTCAGGCGACGAACCCGGACGTCCACGACGCCGTCGGGTCGACCGGCGGCACGCCCGACGAAGACCCCGGCTACGTGCCGGACCCGACCACCGAGGGCGCGGACACCGTCCTCGTGAACACGGACGTCTCAGACCCCGCATCTATCGTCCGCGACCTGCCAGACCGCTTCAACGAAGTCCTCAACGAGACCTACAGCGGCGACGGCGGCGTCGAGGAAACCGTCTCGGGCGCGCTGGACGGCGTGAGTCGCGTCGTCGTCGCGGTCGTGCTGGCGGTCGTCGCGCTCGTCGTCCTCGCGTTCGGGGGTGGTGAGTGATGCCGGCGTGGATACCGCACGTGCGCGGGTTCTCGCCGGGCGAACTCGCCGAGAACATCCCCGAGGCCGCGAACCAACTCGGGCGCGACATCGGGAACGGCAACGTCTTCTACGCCGGGCAGGACGAGGCCGGCGTCGTCGACACGCTGTTCGGGCGCGCGGACGAGGCCATCGGGACCGGGCCGGTCGACGACGCCATCGACTGGGCGTTCGTCGGGCACGCCGGCGACACCGTCGACGCGGGCGGCCCCGCGCTCCGGGACCCGCTCGGGTTCCTTGAGAGCGCGGCGTCGGGCGCGGCGGGCGCGGCCGAAGGCGCGTCGAACGCGGCGGAAATCGGCTTCGAGCATTGGCGCATCGTCGTGTTCGCGGCGCTCGCGGCCGTCGTGCTGTGGTTCATCCGGCCGTTCATCGGCCTCGTGGGTGGTGAGGCGTGAGGATTCCCGACCTGCTCGGCGAAGTCCTCGCGCCCGTCCTCGAAGCCATCGAGGGACTCGACGACGTCCTCGACGACGTCCTCGACGGAGGTGCGTCGCCGTGATGGAACTCGGCGCGGTCGGGTCGCCCATCGACGTGGCGACGTTCGTCACCATCCTCGTGCTGTTCCGGTACGAGACGGCGGCGGACCTCGGGACGCTGTCGGCGGGCGTGGTGGCGCTGGCGGAGCGCGACCCCGGCGTCGACGACGCGCGGCTCGCGGCCGACCTCGACGTCGACGACCGCGAGGTCTCGGCGGTGCGGGCGACGGCGTGCGACGGCGGTCACTCGCAGGACGGGGGTGAGAGATGAGCGAAATCCTCGCGCAGACGGTGAAGTGGGCGGCGTCGACGGGCGCGCCGAACGCGCTGGTGGTGCTGGCGCTGCTGACGCAGCCGTCGACGTGGACGGACCGCGCGGTGGCGGCCATCGACGCGCGCGTCGGCGGTGGGTCATCGTGACGGCGTGGCCGGTCGACGCGGTGCCGGACGGCCACGTCGCGGCCCCGCATCACGTCTACCTCGGTCTCGGCGTGCTGCTCGTCGTGGCGTGGGTGGTCGCCGACGACCTCCCGCACCGGGAGCCGGTGGTGTCGGTCGCGGGCGCGCTCGTCGCGCTGTTCGCGTTCGGCCTCGTGTGGCCGTGGTACCCGGTGGTCGGGGCGGCGGGCGCGGTCGCGGGCGTCGTGGTGGCGCTCGCGGGCGTCGTCTGGCCCGGCGGGATGTGGTCGACGTACTCGAGTGCGGCGCGCGCGCTCGCCGGGGTCGGCGCGCTGGTCGCGCTCGACGACGTCGTCGAACACGCGTTCGGGTGGGCGACGCCGCTCGACCTCGTGTGGGTGCGCGTCGTCTACCCCGCGCTCCCGTCGACGTGACGGGGGCGACTAACACGCCCGTGAAAGTAGAGAGACGTTAACGCCGACAGAGACGCTACGCTCGCCGGTTTTCAGTTTTAGTTTCACTCTGCCGTTAGCGAGACACTAAGTTGGTGGCAGGCAAACCACAGAATGGACTGATGACCGATTACGGGGAACGCCGGACTGGGACCAACCAAGAACGACGCCCCTATCCGCCGGTGTCAGTCCTCCAGGGCGTCAGAGAGCAGTTCGCGGGCCTTCTGGCTCATACTGATGTCCTCTTTGGCGGCTTCGATACGGACCTGCCGCTTCAGGTCCGAGGGACAGTCAAACCCGATGTAGTCGTCGTTCTCCTGTTCCGATTGCGCGCTCATACCCATCGTTAACGCGGTTAACCGTTTAAAGATTTCCGAGAAGAGGGAACCAAGAGGCAAAAGGTTTTGAAGGTTCAAAGATTAGGGGTAGACTACGATGACTGGGACCAACCAAAGCGACGACGGAAAATCGAGCATCGGTGCGAAGATACCGACGGCGAACAAGACCGCGCTGGAGGATATAGCGTGGGCTGAGGACGAGAAAGAGGACAGAGTGTTCGTGTCGGACCACGTCCGGGGCAGTATCGAACTGTTCCTCGCGGTGCGGAAGGCGACGGGTAACATCCCGGAGGACGCGCGCGACGACGTCGAACACATCGACGCCGACGAGGTCCTCGCCCGCCACGGCCTCGCCGTGGTCCGCGAGGGAGAGCGCCGCGAGGTCGAAGCATGAGCGCGGTCGGTCGGTTCAAGGCGACGTGCGAGGGGTGCGGGCGCGGCGTCATCTTCGAGAGCGAGCAACTCACGCGCGACGCCGCCGACGCGCACGCCGACGAGTGCGACGACCTCGCCCCCGACGAGGAGGTCGCCGTCGAGGAGGTCGGTGGCGATGACTGAGCAGCCGACGTGCGCGGTCTGTGGGTCGAAGGTCCCACCGGACGAGGACCACGTCCACGTCGTCGCCAACGCGAAGCGGATGCGCGACCGCGACGGCCGCGAGGACTACTACGCGCACCCGTCGTGCTGGCGCGAGGAAACCGCGGAGTGGAGGGACCCGGCATGAGCGTCGGGTACGACGAAGCGGTGACCCTCGCGCACTTCGGAGCCGATGACCTCCCGCGCGGGTCGGCGACCGTGATGGTCGTCGAGGACGTCGAGAGCCACACGACGTACCGCGCGCAGTTCGACCACCTCGGCGTCCTGCGTGAGGTTCCACACGGCGACCGATTCGTCGCGCGGGAACTCGGAACGCGGCTGGACGTGACGCCGCTGACGGAGTGGTCGAAGTGAGCAAGTCGGAACGTTCGCGCACGGCGGCGAGCGTGCCGGGAACGCCGACGAGAAGCGTCAAACTCGCGCGCCTGACGGACGCCGAGCGAGAGGTCTACGTGTCCTGCGAGGAGGAGGGGCTACGCCCTGCCGAACTCGCACAGTACACCGAGTGGTCGGAGTCGACC